>NZ_JBSSUS010000002.1:0-37944 GCF_054491375.1 Bounagaea algeriensis | reverse complement strand
GGTCGTGATCCTGCCACCACTGACCAGCCGCGGCGTCGGAGACACGTACGCCCCAGCCGAACGCATCGGCTGGGGCGTACGTGTGCAGCGCAGGCGACTATTCGTACGTGCGGTACTTGAACACGCCGCCTTGGCCGAACGTGGTCGGCTCCTGGTCGATCCGCAGCACGCCTTCACCTTCGAGCCGCTGCACGAGCTTCCGCACGGCTTCGGCCTTCTCATGGTTGGTGAACAGGTCGGCGCGTTTCAGTGGCTGTTCCTGGTCGCGGTCGTCGAGGTAGCGGAGCAGCCCGTAGGCGGCCCAGCCGAGCGTATGCGGATCGCGCGCGGTCGTCATAGTTCGCATCCTATCGGGACCTCGCGTCAAGGCAACTTCATGTTTTCAGGTATTGCCTTAACTCAAGGAAGAACCTTAATCTAAGTGTGTTTCCGCTACAGCAGAGCACCGGAGGAGCCGATGCGCCTCGCTCTCACCGCCGCTACCGCTGGCCTCGCCGTCCTGGCTCTGGCCGGCTGTGAACAACCCTCGCCCGGCAGCGCTCCCCAGCTGGACATGCCCCAGCCCGACGCGCCTATCGGTGCCGACCCGGACGAGTACGGCCCGCTGCTACCCGCCACCCCTGACGGGCCCGCCGAAGCACCCGACCCGCAGATGCCCGACGAGGTCACCGCCTACTGCCACGGCGGCGACATTGTCGATTTCAAGCCCAAAACTCCCGAAGCACAGCAGCGTGCGCAGGGCATCTGCGCCGACCAGCAGACCTACGAGGAGCACGGCTTCACCGAACCCGACCCACGCGGCCCGGGCGGAGGCACCGGCGATGCCGACCAGTTCCAGCAGGACATGCAGCAGTGGCTCGACGACTACACGACCACGAACTGAGCACGAGCAGGAAGGAACGCGCCATGACGATCACCTCCCGTGAGCACGCCGAAGCCGTGCAGCAGCTGCTGGACTACTACCTCGTCGGCGAGAGCGTCGGCTGCGGTGTCAGCCACGACCAGGCGCAACGCGCGTGGGAGCGCCTCGCCGACGCGGCCCGCGAGCACATCGCGGACGGCTGGAGGCCGATCGAGGTCGGCCGCCGCTGGCGCACCCGGGGCCAGTCCGCGCCGGACCCGGAGACGAGTTGGGAGGACTGCCCGACCTGCCACGACCTGGGCGAGGTCTGCCGGTTCCACGACGGAGTGAGGTACGGGGCGGACGAGGCGTTGCGGCAGGCCGCGCAGACGCTGACCGCGTTCGCTCGTGATCCGGATCAGATGCTGGGCGTGATCGACGCGGACCAACGGCAGCAAGAGCTGCTGGCTCAGCAGCAACAGGAGCGGCAGCAGCGGCGCACCAGGGTCGAGGCGGACTGTCCCCGCTGTGGCCAGCCGAGGCGTTGGTTCGACCCGGCATGGGCGCACTACGGCTGCGAGAAGTGCGACTACCAGTCGCAGTTCGCTACCCGCTGACCGTGCGGGCTGGCCGGGCACCCGGTCCACCCGGTTCGGGCCGGGTGTCCTCCTGCCCAGCACGGGCACAGCAGAAAGGGGAACCGCCGTGACCCAGGAAGAACACGAATTCGAGGTGATCCGCCGATTACTCGGCGACGAGCACGTCGCCGTGATCGAGCAGGTGCTGCGCCGCGACGGGTGGCGCACCTCGTCCATGATCCGCCCGACCGAGATGTTCCAACCACGCGACACGTTCACCGACGTGGTCAACCGGTGGTATCGCCGCCTCTCCACTGACGGCCGCCTGCCCGGTGGCTGCACCCGCCGCGATGTCGCCTGCGCGGTCATCGAGCGGCGCATGCACGTCGACGCCGAACGCACCGCCGAACGCTGAACCATCAAAAACCCGGCCGCGCCATCTGGTTGGTCGCCTACTGGCGCGGCCGGGGAACTCCGATAGAAGGAGCAGCACCAGTGTCTCACCAGAACCCGACCCGGGCCACATCCCTAGTCAGCACCGTCGTTGCCGGCGCTGCCCTGCTTGGCTGGGCTGCCCACGCCGCCCATCTGCACAGCGTCGTCGCCGACGCCCGACGCGACCCGCTCACCGGCTGCTTGCGCCGCGATGCGTGGGAACCCCGCGCCGACGCCGTCCTGCGGCGGCACGGCCGACGTTCCGCGGTCGTGCTTGTCGACCTCGACGGGCTGAAGCAGGCCAACGACAGGCACGGCCACCACGAAGGCGACATGCTCATCCGCAGCATGGGCACCGCGCTCCGCCGAACGTTCCCGGATTCTCCGGTGGGTCGGATCGGTGGCGACGAATTCGTCGTGGCCGTCGCCGGCGTACCCGCCGACGCGGTGGCACGCACCGCCGCGTTCGAGCAGTGGAGCACGGAGATCGCCCGCCGGTCCCGCGCTGGGTTCTCGTTGGGGATCGCGCACCGGCACACCCGCGTGACCAGCACCGCCGAAACCACCCGGACCGCGCTGCTGCACCAAGCCGATCTGGCGATGTATCAGGCCAAACACGTGCACCACGTGCCGTGGCTGTCCTACACCTACCTCGACGGCAAACCGGTGCCTACTGACAGCCCGATCGTCCGCATCCGCGACGCCGCCTGAGGCTCGACCGCCGGCGTTCAGGTGATGTGCACCGGCTGCACCTCTAAGCGCTGACCAGTGGTCGGCAGGGGATGCCGCCCCTGCCGACCACCTACCCCCGACAACCGCCCTGACTGGAAAACGGAGGTCGTTCCATGATGACCGATGTCGCGGTCACCTTCGCCGTGTCCCTGCTCGCGTTGCTGACCGCGCACCATGTGGCTGATCACTGGGTGCAAACCAGCTGTCAAGCCGCGGGCAAGGCACAGCGCAACTGGTACGGGGTGTGGTGCTGCGCCAAGCACGTCGCCGGCTACACCCTCACCACCGCCGCCCTGGTGGCTCTCGTCTGGGGCGTGTTCGGACTGGCGATCAGCCTCGTCGGGTTCGTCACCGGTCAGCTGATCTCCGCGGTGACGCACTACTGGTCCGACCGGCGCTACACCCTCGCGTGGCTCGCTCGCGTGCTCGGCAAGGCCGGCTACTACGACCACGGCGGAAGCTTCGAGCTCGACCAGAGCTTCCACCGGCTGATGCTGTTTGCCGCCGCGCTGGCGACCGCGCTGATCTAGCCTGCTCCGCGCCGTTTCGCGCCCCGAGGGAGCTTTCCCGGGGGGCGCGCTCGCGCTCCGCGTCAGGGCCGGCCTGGTACCGAGCAAGATAGTAGATCAGGGGTACTTACTGGCGCGCTTAAGCGCGCACTGGTGCCGCGCCCTCGCGGTCACCGCCGGGGCAGAAACGCTAGCTTTCTGCATATCTTGCTGTCCGCTCGCCGGTCGGCGAGCGTTCGCTGAACTGCCGCGGTGGTGCGGAGCAAGATAGGCGGAACGTCGGCTTCGGAACTCGCGCGGTCGCGGTCGAGTGGGCCGCGGAGACGCCGGAGCAGGTGCAGGTGGGGGCCGCGTCGCGGTCACCGCGGAGGACCGCTGCGGCGATGAACCTGTGTTCGGTCGCGGGCCGACCGTGCATAAAGTCGCCGCTTTATGCGCGGCGCCGTATCGGACAAAACCGTTGGGTGGGTGCACCGACCGGCAGTGCTCCCGTCTCGCCGGGCGGCAACAGCACATGATTTGATCTTGGTGTGGAGGTTGGTGGGTGGGTGGTGTTTGCTCCTTCGTGGTGGTGCCTCTGTGTTCCTGACATTTCGATCAAGTACCGAACTCATCAGGAGACATACCCATGCGAACCAGCAACCAGTTCACATCACGGCTCGCGCGACTGGGCCCGCCGCTGCGGACTTTGGGACGTTGGGGACGCCGAACGTTGGTGCACCCCATGACGAGTCTTCTCGTCGCAGGCGCTCAGGGCTTCAGTAGCGAAGCTGGCAAACAGCTGTTTCAGCTGCTGTCCTAGGGCGCAGTCGTGTAGGCCGTGCACGGGGCCCGCTCCTGATTGGTGGTCAGGGGCGGGCCTTCGTGCTGCTTGGAGGTTCTCACCTGCCTGGCGGGGTGTGCCGGCCGAGATGTGTCGCTCCGGGCCCGGGCGGCCGAGCAGGGCGGGCTAGCCTCGCGGCCGCGGCGTGCTCCCGGCGACACTCGCGCAGCGGTACCCCCAAGTTGATCACCTGCGGTGTGCTCGTCGGCGAGGTGATTGCAATGCCCCGCCGCACCGACCGCCGCCACGACCGCTCTGCCCGCCGCGCCGCGCTCACCCACGCCGCCGAATCTCGGCGACACACCCCTCCATGCGACTCTTTCGCGCGTTCCCGCGGCAACCGTCCGATATCGAATCTCTGAGTGGGCCCGGTGCTCCTGAACGTGTCCCAGAGAGCAAAGTATGGCGTTAAGTCTGGTGAAGGCGCTGCTGTCGGCAGGTACTGAACTGGTGTTCCTGTTCGCGGTCATCAGAGCGGTAACTCGCTGAACTGCGAGAAAGTGCCACTTTGCGTCCTGGGTCAGCTATAGGAGCACCGGACCCACTGAAGCGACGGGCTACGCTGCACGGCATGCGTACCGAGATCATGCTCGATGAGCAGGAACAGCCGTGGATGACCGTGCGGGTCTGCCTCGAGTGCGAGCCGGACCGGTTTCCGCGTCGGCCGTTCGGTCTCGACCGTTGTTGCTCGGGGTGCGGCGGAGCCGGCGAACGGGAGACGCGGCATGTGCCGCAGTTCCGGCTCGGGGTGCAGCACGAAGTACTCAAGGAGCAGCACCGCAGCCACCGCGGGTGAGCTGCGTTCGCCGTTCTTGCGGGAGTGCGCGCCCTGTCTGGGTCCGCACACGCTGCCCCTGGGGGAACCCGGTTGGTTGACAGGGGCGCGTGTGCGGGCAGGTTCCACGGTAGGCAGGTGGGGCCGGTCGGGCCTGCTGCGTGGCCCGCTCGGGCGAGGCGTCAGGGCCCAGCGCGGGCGGTCGGGCAAGAGAGGTGAGTGCTCTCGACCGCCCGCGCCGGTGATGCCGCGGCGGCCGGCACGAACGCGGCAGCCGGCCGCCGGCCTGCAGCGCCCTGGGGGAGACCCGGCAGGCAGGGGCCATCGTGCCGCACGGCGCGGGCGGGTTGATCATTGCCTCGACCGTGTGTCGCACGCGGGTTCGAGTTCGGGGTCCTTCGTGGGCGAAGGCGTGTCGGGAAATGACCGTTTGCAGACACACCGCGGCCGCGGTCGTTGTCCCTGTTCAGTAGTGTCGAGAACTCGTGTCTAAAAACTGTGTCTGCAAACCCGGCGGTGGGGTAGTTTGAGACGCATGTTGGTTGGCTATGCCCGCGTGTCCACCGACGAGCAGAACCCGCAGGCGCAACGCGACGCCCTGTTGCGTGCTGGTGTCGCCGAGGAGAACCTCTACGTCGACCACAGCTGCGGGGCGAAGTCCTCGCGGCCGCAGTGGGATGTCGTCCAGCGCGTCCTGCGCGATGGCGACACGCTGATCTGTACCCGCCTGGACCGGGTTGGGCGCTCCACGGCGCACCTGGTGGCCACGCTGGACGAGTTCGGTCGGCGCGGGGTGGCTTTCCGCTTCCTCGAGCAGGGCATCGATACCACCACGGCTGAGGGCCGCATGCTCTACCGGATGCTGGCCGCGGTGGCCGAGTTCCAACGCGACCTGATCACGGCCAACACCCGCGAAGGGCTGGCCGCCGCCCGCGCCCGCGGCCGCACCGGCGGGCGCAAACCGAAACTCAGCCCGGAGCAGGTACGTGATGCGCAAGCCAAGTACGACAGCCGTGCGTGGACCGTGCAAGCCATCGCCAACTTGTACGGCGTGCCCCGCAGCACGCTGTACAACCACCTGCACACCGGATCCAGCCCCGGGCCCAGCGCGACCGCGGTGGAGCCGGCGCAGCACACCCAGGCCGAGAGCACACCACCGTCAGAGGAGACCCTGCCCGCCGCGGGCCAGGAGAGGCCGGCGCGTGCGCCCGGCCCGCAGCGGCGCTCTGGCAGCCGGCGGGCCCGCCGGCGCTACAGCACCGCCGAACTCGACGCCTACCAGCTCGAGCCGGTACGCACCGGCGGCGAACTCACCAGTTATCGCGTGCGCGTGGCCGGCGACGTGCTCGGCAGCATCGAACGCGCCCCGGCCGGCCATCACGGCTGGATCGCCCGCGATGAGCATCGGAGTATCCAGCCGCACCGCGGAGACACCCGCCGCTACGCCCGCACCCGCCAACACGCCGTCGTCGACCTGCTGCTCGGGCTGGGCTATTCCGCCGAGCAGTAGCCGGTCGTAGCCCCGTGGCAGGGGTAGCCGTTCGGTTTGCGGGGGCTCTCCCTGACAGGGTGTCGGCGACCGGTAACCGGCACGTGATCACGTGCCGGCGTCTCGTGCACATGCGGGTAGCCACCGCACGGGCGCGGACCGGTGCCGGCCTGCGGTGGGCATGGGACGACAGGCACCGGCAGGTGGCCCCGAGTCGGCCGAAGGGCCTCTCCGTCCGCGACAGTGCCCTGCACGGGTGGCCACGCGCGCATGCGTGTCCGACGATCGCGCAGGACATCTGATGTGCGAGCGCCTCAACGATCGTCGACGCGTGTGGCGCGGTCGACGCCGATTTTTCTGTGACCCGCCGGTGTCGTTCTGGTGCGAACCGGTGGTGGAGGCTGGCTTGTCCCGCTCGTTACTGCCCCCGCGTGTGAGCGGGACAAGCGCAGCACACCGATGCGAGCGTGTCCCTTTTCGCATCGCTTATACTGTGGTCGCATCAGCTCGACCACGTGCGGCCTTCCCATCAAGGAGCGTCGAAAAGATGGCAAGACCGTGATTCTGCTGCTGGCCAGGCTGTTTTCGACGGTGCCGGAAACAGGGAAACGTCACTGGCAATCACTGGCCAGCAGCAGCGGTGGCCCCAGGGACAGTGCGAATCCTGGGGCCACCCGTCTCTGGTGCGGGTCAGGCGCGCACGGGCGCCCCGTTGTCGCCTCCGACGACGCGGCTAGCGTAGCCGCAGCAGAACGGTGCCTCAGTTCTGCTGGGCGGCCGGCTGGGTGCAGCTGTCGTCTTCGTGCTGCGGGGCCGCACCTTCGCCGCCGGCACCGAGACCGAGGGAGGCGGTGGTGTCCTGCAGCGGAACCTGCACACCCAGCACGTTGGTCGGAACCTGGTTGTGGCAGGCCTGGATCGGAATGTTGTTGTGGCTCAGGTCGATGACCGACTGCGAGGGGGCGTACTCCGTGCCCTCCTGCTCCTGGGCCTGGCCGGTCGGCCCGCTGGCGAAGGCCGTGCCACCCATCCCGAGCGTCAACAGCCCACCGGCCAGAACGGCCGAGCTGCGGGCGACGATGCGGGTCGTGGACGTGCGATTCCCGAACATAAACACCTTCCTTTTGATGAGCCCATTCAGCCCAGTGGGGCTCCGGCATTCGATACGTTAGCCAGCCCTAATTGAGACATCAACCAGGGGGCGTGTCGCAGGGTTCGCGGCGAAACGGAAATTCCGTCCCGCGCTCGAACACACCTCACCCGAAAGGGATTCACGAAAACAGCGTGCGCCGGCGTGGGGGACTTGACATTTCCTTTCCGCGAACGAGGAACAGGCAATGAGCACGGTGTGTATCAACAAAAAAGACCTGATCAGGGGAATCCTGCGCTGTCCTGCTTGTGCCGCGAAAGGCCGGTCCGGCGCGCGGGCGGGGTTGGTCCGATCGTGTCTGGCCAGTTCTGGCTAGGCTGCCCCGATCGACCCGCCATGCTCGCTGGCGCCGGTGCGACAACTCGGGAGCAGTGATGGTCCAGCACCCTTCGACCTCCGCCGCGCAGACCGCGCCGCAGCATGGGGGCCACGGGGACGTTGCGCTCGGCTCGGCAGTGCCCCGGCTGCGGGTGTTGGATCGAGTGGTGCAGCTGCGGGCGGCCGGACTGGACTGGCCGAGCGTGACGCTGCGGCTGGCGCCGCAGACCAGTGCTGCCGAGTTGTTCCATCGGTGTGCCCGCAGCGGCCGCACCACCCGGCAGCCGGACCAGGAGCAGCTGCATTGGCACTGCTGCAGCTGCCGCCAGCTGATCATCGACTACGGACCGCACGCACCGGCCACCGGCCACGCACCCGGCTGCCCCGCCACCCTCAACCCCAGCTCCTGAGGCGCCCCGGAGGGGGTGGGCGAACCCCCGCGAGCCTCGCCCGGCCCACCTTGCCCCGCACGCGCGCCGCGGACCGCGCTACTCGGTCCGACTGGCCAGGCCGCCGGTGGGCTGGCATGCTCACCGGCAAGCTGGGCACGTCGGGGAGTTCTCGGGCTGGCCCTGCCGGCGGGGGCCAGTGGCAGGACCGGCCCGCCCAGCACCCCGACCGCACGGGCCCTTCCGCGTCCTCGAGTTCGCTGGACACGCCTCCACGAGGACGTGGTCGGCCGGACGTGGGCGCCAGCAGTGACTGGCCCACCGGGGTCAACCGCGTATGCTTTCGAGTGCTCCGCGGCACCTCCGGGAGCCGTCTACTTTGCCCTGGCTCTGCTGGACACGGCCGCGCACAGCACGCGCCTGCTGTGCGCGGCCGTGTCCAGCAGAAACAACACGGTGGTGGGCCGCTTGAGACCGGTGGTGATCTGCTCGTCGCCGGCCGGGCGCACCCTTCGGACGTAGGAGCACGGTCGATGCGAGGGCGCCTGTCGCTGGTCACGTTGGGCCTGCCGCGCACCGGCTGGATCTGTGCCGGCTGCGGGCAGGAAAAGACCCCGCTGATCAACGGGCTCTGCACCGACTGTCGCTGACTCCCACGCGAGGCAAGCGCAGAGTGGGGGCAGTGGGCAGCAGCGCGGGCGGGCTGTCGGCCTGTCGGTGCACACGGCACTCCGGCAGGAGCTTGAGCATGCCAGAAAGAGCCGTCCGGGCGGTGCCGTGTCCGGCGTGCCCCGCGTGTCGTCCCTGCTGGCCAGGCTGCTAGCGCAGCCTGGCCTAGGTTGGCGCTTAGGTGTCCGCAATGCGGTGGGCGCCGCAGACGAGACAGATCAGCCGGCCGCTGCAGGTGGGGCCCGCGGTGCCATCAGCTGCGCGCAGGGCGTGCCAGCCGCAGACGTGGCAGGGCCAGAGGGACGGCCGGGTCGGCACGGCACCGTCGGATAACGCGCTGATGCGGCCACGGGCAGCGGCAGTCATGACCAGCTTGTCGTGTTCCACGGTCTCCTCGACAGCAGCACGAAGATCAACTTCCGCAGCCTCATCTTAACGAAACGCTCCAGTCTCGCCGATGCGAGTTTCCTCGCATCGGTGCTGGCGTTGATCCGTGAGCCCCCTCTCTTGTCTCGGTTTGTCACTGTGACAAACTCGCGCTGATGGAAACACCGTCCTACGACGACACATTCCCCACCCGCGAACAGTTGCAACACTGGGGCGCGGAGCTCACCGAGGCGGTCGACGATCGGCAGGTCGATGCGGCCGCGCTGGTTGAGCTGCTGGCCCTGCTGCGGCGTCTCGGACGCGATGCCGGCTGGCTGGCCGATGTTGTGCTGTTGCTCGCGCGAGAACAGGGTGCGGCCCTGCCTGGACTGGCCCGTGCGTGGTCGCGCACCGGCCAAAGCACCTACACCCACGCCCCGGATGCACGGATCCACAAGCTCGTCGACGGCTACGGCTCGGCGGCGGGCGTGCTGCAGGCGTATCGGGATCTGCCCTCCAGCCCGTCCAATTCCTCTCCTGAGTCCGCCGAGGGCTAGCAGGAGTCATGGCCGCCGGGGAAGGGGCACCAGCAACCATCCGCACCGGCCACGGAATCCCGGCCGTGGCTAGGCAGCGACATGGCGTGCACACCGGGGTCTGTCCTCTGCGGACATGGTGGTTACGATCACGCCCGGCTTCGACGTCGGGAGTGCGATGATGCGGACAGAGACGGTGGCACAACTCGTGGCAGGCCGCGGCGGACTCGGCAGCGGCTACTGCCACGGGGTGCCCTGATGGGACGTCGTCGACAGAAGATCCGCCAGCATCAGCAGCGTGCCTCCGCCCACCCGTCACCGGCGAGACCGGGGTGATGCGACAACGCCGCGATGCGGTCTTCGAGTTCCACCCGCAGCAGCAACCGCCGCGACCGGTGGGTGAACCCGGCCGCTACCGCCGGCTCGAACGCGACCACCGGCAGCGTTCACGCGAGTAGATGAACCAGAGGACCTGGTCCTCCCGTCGCGCAGCCGCAGCCAGCATGCTGAACTCATGATCGAACCTCGACGGCAGCGTCGCCAGCTTGCCCGCGCTCACCGTGCAGAATCGGTCAGCTCTGCCCCGGCACCCCCGCGCCTCATTCCCCGACCGACGCGGGTGGTCGATATCGAGCTGCACCGCACCGTCGACGAACACGACCCCGAAGTCACCGGCTGGACCGCCCACTGGCAGATGGGCGAGGCGAGCCGCGGCAGACAGGATCACGACGAGGACCTGGCCGCACTGCTCACCGCGATCCTGACCGACCTCGCCCCGCTGGGCGAGTACTACACCCTGACCCTGGCCTGGCAGCTCGGCGGCCAGGCGCCGGCCGGGCACACCGTCGCCGAGGCCGTCGCGGCCACCGGCCTGTCCCTGCCCACGCGCCTGCCCCGGGAATACGCCTGATCCCAATGTCAGCACTGAGCACGTGCACCCGCGAAGAACGCGGACGCTGAGCACTTCACACAGCGCCTGTCGTGACCTCCCTCGACGGGATACCCCGAGGGACGAAAAGCGCCACAGTGCCTCCTGGCGTCGCCACACAGGAAAACGAGCAGTTCACACGGCTACACAGCTGCGGTGTCCCCATCGAAGCGACACCCCTTTTCGGTCCCTACCTGCACCCCGAGTGCGGACAGCAGATCCACCACGGCCTCCTGCCGCGTGGTGGCCATGCGACCGCGGCCGACGTGCCGGACCGGAGACGTGCCGGTGGTGGTGTAGGCCTGCCAGCCGCGCGGGCGCACGCTCCGGCGGAGGTGGCCGAGAACGTCGCCGCCGATCCACACCTCGTAGCTCGCCGTTTCCCGGTGGCCTCATCGACAACCGGCCGCAGCTCGTAGGCGTCCAGCTCGGCATCGGTGTAGCGGCGCGGCATAAGGCAACGGTAGCGCGGGGTATCGACGCTAGCGGTGGTTTCACACTCGTGATCCGGACACATTCGACGCCCGCGCGGGGTGACACGGCGACGCTGGCGGCGCATCGCCGCACCCCCACCTCGAGCCGAGTCGTGATCGTAACCGGCGCGTCCGCAGAGGCCAGACTACGGTGCGGACGACAGGAGCATTCCCCCACGAGAGGATGGGACCTGATGGCACCGAAGAACGAGCTGAGTCGTCCGCGCCAGGGCGCGTGGATCGCCGGCGTGTGCGCGGGCCTGGCCGACCGGTTCCGCCTACCGCGGGGGCTGGTGCGTCTGGTGTTCGTGCTCTCCTGCCTACTGCCAGGCCCCCAGTTCGTGCTCTACCTCGTGCTGTGGGTCATGCTCCCGCGCCGGTGACCGTCGACGAGCTCGGGTGGGCGGCGAGCAGGTCGTCTCAGAACCATGCTTGTGGGACGAGGACTCGACGGAGGGTTCCGCGGGCCGTTTCCCCAGGATCGACCGTCTCAGATATCCGTTGCGCAACTGGGGTCGCAGAACCTTGTGCATCATCATGTTCTGAGACATGATCGTGGGATGGAGATCGGCTACGCCCGTGTGAGCACGTCCTCGCAGTCTTACGACCGCCAACTCGACGAGCTCACCGCCGCCGGGCTCGACCGCAGCTGCGTCTACGCCGACAAGAAGACCGGCCGCGACTTCGACCGCTCCGGACTCGACGCCGCGCTGGCCTACGCCCGCGCCGGCGACACCCTCGTCGTCACCAGCCTCGACCGGTTGGGCCGCAGCCTGCCCGGCGTGTTCAGTGTGATCGGCGAACTCGACGAGCGCGGCATCAATCTGCGCAGCCTGAAAGAGAGCATCGACCTGTCCACCTCGGCCGGGCGGATGCTGGCCGGCATCTTCGCCAGCCTCGCCCAATACGAAGTCGACTTGATGCACGAACGCGCCGCCGACGCGCGCGCCGCCCGCGAAGCTCGCGGCGGGGCCTCCGGCAGGCCGCGCAAGCTCACCGACGCGCAGGTTCGCCACATCCAGTTCCTCAAGCAGCACGAGCAGCGCACCGCGAGCGAGATCGCAGCCGACATGGGCGTGTCGCGGGCGACCGTGTACCGCGCCCTCGACCTGGGCGAGACGTCCCCTGCCACTACTAAGGGGGCCACTTGAGGACGTCGACCGCGTGTGGACGAACAGCACCGCCGTGCGCCAATCCCTCACCGCGGCCGCGTGGGAACCGGACGGCACCCGAGCGCCCTGCCCGCAATGCGGCCAACCCGTGCTCGCCTACGCTGCTGGCCTCGAAACCCACAACCTGCCGCGGGACGAGCGGGACCGCACCGCGCGGTGCCCAGGGCGGCCGAGCTAGCTGCTGTCTACCTCGACCGCGTGGGCCACGGTATCCGGCCCCGAACATGCGAAAGGCCCCGGCAGGAACGACGTCGTTCCTGCCGGGGCCTTGCTCGTTTCCAGCGTTTTCGTTCAATCAGTTGGGCTCCCACGGACGCCGCTGTGGTGCTGTCACGTCCAGCGGATCCGCAGCGACCAGGCGGATCGCTAACGAACGCACCTCGGACGCCCACGCGGCGAACACCTCCTCGGGAGAGGTGTCGTATCCAGCGACGGGGCCACCCAACCACGTACCGAGCCGGCTCGGGCGGCCCATGATGATCCGGCCAATGGTGCTCCGGTCCTGCTCATCCGCCCCGGCGGCCACGTGGAACGCGATCGCGGGGAAATCCATCGCATCGATCCGAGCGGGACTCTCCGCCGTCTCGCCGGCCGCCCACCGTCCTGCCCCTTCGATGTGCTGCGCCAGCTGGAACAGCCGCTGGCGCGTGCTCTTGGGGATGTCGGGCTCGTCCGGGGCGAGCTCGCGCGGGCCGCATTTGTTGTCGCGGGCGCTGCTGTAGACGACCATGCCGGCGAGTTCGACGAGTCGGGCCAGGTTGGCGCGGTGTTCTGCTTCTCCGAACAATGCTGTCCTTTCAGGTTGATGGTGCGGGGTTCGAAAGAACCGACAACGGGCGGTTCACAGCAGTAGCCAGCTGCCGCCGAGGTAGAGGCACCACCCGGCCAGTGCCAGCCAGCCGAGCACCCAGAACGGCCAGGGAATGCCGGTTTCGCGGTGCAAGGTGGCCGCGTCCCCCAGCCGCGGCGACCCCTGCCACCAGTTGATCACCAGTGGGAACACGCCGGTCACGCCGGAGCACAGCAGCAGCCATGCGATCGCGTGCGCGACCCAGACGTAGACCAGGGACACGTCGACCCACAGCAGCAGGGCCACGCCGGCGAGCGTGCCCGCCACGGTGACCCAGGTGAGCAGTCCGCGGGCGAACGGCGCGGCCGCGGCGGCCACCACGCCGAGCACGGTGACCACGGCGGCCGCCTGCCCCTGCCGCAGCAGATGCGCCGCGGCAAGACCGAGCACCGACACGGCCGGATAACCGGCGAGGGTGGTGAGCACGCTGCGGAGGCCGACGATGGTGGTGGACTCCGTCTCACCGTCATCCGGTTCGGAAATCTCCAACCGGTGCACTTTCCCGCGGGTCAGCAACGCCAGCGTCGCATGCCCCATCTCGTGCACGAGGGTGCCGAGCACGTTGGCGTGATACAGCGCCGAATTCAGCTGCACTACTGGGGAAATGGCAACTGCCGGCGCGGTGGCGATGGCCAGCCCCAGCAGGCCAGTGAGCACGACGAGCCACCACGGGGCGGCGGGCGCGGTGGCACTGATGCGCTGTGCCAACTCCTCGGCCATACGGTCCTTCCTCTCGAGCATTGGGGCGCGGAGATGATCATGCCGTCCATGCGAGCAGCTCGGGGCCGATTTCGGGCAGATCGAGCATGCCGGCGTAGTCCGCGCCAGAGGCGAGCACGAGTGCAGCCACTGCGCTCCAGGACAGAGCTGCGACGACCTTCTCGGCGGTACCGCCGCCGGTGATGGCCAGAAAGCTCGGCAACGAGACGCCGTACCAGCGTTCGCCGCGGATCGGCAGAGGCCAGAACATCGCCACCCCGTTCTCGGTGAGCGCATCTCCGAGGAGATGTCCGAACCAGCCGCTCGCCAGCGCGAGCGCGAGCACCGGCGCGTGCTCGCTGGCTACACCGAGGTGCGGCAAGCCGAACCACCCAGCGACCGCCGCGACCAGCCCGACGAGGACGGTGCACACGAGGGTGTGCGTGAAACCCCGGTGCCGACCGCCAGCATCGGCGGTATCGGCGGGGGTTTTGGTGCGTTCGTAGATCCAGCCGGAGAAGCCGGCGGTGAGTTTGTGCAGTCCTTTGGTGATGATCCAGAGGCTGCGGGTGGCAGTGCTGTTGTGGCTATCGATGTCCGGTCCGAGCCCGCCCACCCCGCCGATGCCGGTGCAGGCGAGCACGACGGCCGGGGCCGCACCGGTAGCGACACCGGCCACCGCGCCGAACATCGACGACACGGCGACGTGTCCGATCTTGTTCACAGTGTTGATCTCCAAGGGCTGAAAAAGTCCCCGCCCACTGCTGGGCGGGGACTGCTGCTCGTTGAGCTGGTCAGTTCAGGCCGAGGTTCGACGCGAACGTGCTGATCGACTCCTTGGCATGACTGACGAACTCCATCGAGGATTCCGGGAAAGCGAGGAACGCGACGACGAACGCCAACAGCACGACCGCGACGGGCTTGGTGAAGTTCACGAACGCCTCCGGATGTTGATGCGGCGGGTGGGCAGCTCGGGCAGATCTCGCTGCCGCATGCGCTCTGGTGCGCCGGCCAGGTCGGATCGTTCGCGGCCGAAGCGTTGCGCTCGAGTGGCGCGGATGGCGAGACCGATGGCGACGAGGCACGCGGCGATCACGCCGCCCGCGAGGACGCCGGCGGAGACGAGCAGGATGCTCATGCCGTGCCCTCCTGCGCCTCGGGCTCCTCCGAGGTCGGATCGCGCCAGGACTCCTCGCAGGTCGGGCACCAGCGCCACGTCGTAGTCCGCGGGGTGGTGGGCACGCAGATCGGGCAGCGCTGATGCGGCGTATCAGTGGGGCTAGTCTTGGCGCGGATGAGCTCGACGAGCTTAGCGATCATGACTCCTCCAAACATGAGAAGCCCCCGCCACACAGGACTGTGGCGGGGTGGTGCATGTCGAGTGCGTTGGGGGCGCGATCTTCTACGAGAACCCACCCTGGGCGGCCAGGGAGAACAGGGAGTCGGTCTGTCCGTCGGTGTCGGTGGCGGTGATGCGGTCGTGGCGCTGCTGCCGGCGCTGTCGGGTGCGGCCGAGTGCGGCGTGGCAGTAGTAGCACCGGCCCTGGTAGATGCGGACCGGCCGACCGTCGACGAGATGGAACGTGCCGCTCCGCGCCCCGCAAGCCAGTCCGGTGAGGTTGGCCAGGCACCGTCCGGAGCCGCATTCGCCGCGGCACCGGCACATCGTCGCGCTCATAGGGCCTCCCACGGTTCAACGCGGAACCGCTGTTCGCTGGCGTCCCAGTCGAGCTGTGCCCGCGCGCGGGTGCAGTCGGGGACGTACCGGCGGATGTCCGGCGCTGAGTGGAAGAACCACAGGTCGGCCTTGATGGCGGCTTCCTCGTCGGGGTGGACGCCGTGCCAGAGCGACGGGCGGTCCGAATTGCCACAGTCGTGGAGGAGCAGCTGTTCGCCGCAGCCTGGGCAGTGCGCATGGTCGCAGCCGTCCTCGTGCGGCGTGTCCGGCTCTACCCGGCAGCCGGGGCATTTCTGCGGGACAAGTTCTGCTTCAGCACTCATGGAATGTCCTTTTCGGAGCGGGCGAGATGCGGGCCGAGCCGGGCGGCTCCCGCAACGCACCCACCACGGCGGGCGGGTGCGCTGCGAGGACATCCGGGTTCAGGTGGTGACGACCTCGATGGCGGAGTAGGCGCCATCGACGTCCTTACGGGCCAGTCCCTTGGTCGCCAGGCTGCGCAGGTGTTTCCGCGCGGACTGCACGGACATGTCCAACGCGGTGCCCGCACTAGTCGGGGTGCGCTGCGGTTTCTCACGCAGCAGGTCCAGCACCCGCTGTTCGGCCGCGGTCGGCTCGGCGGTAGCGCCACCGGCGCTGGCTGGGGCTGTGTCCTCGCGCGGCGAGGGCGTGGGCTGTTGCTCCGGCATGGCCCGCCGTTGTGCTGGCGACAGCAGTGGATCGTCCAGCGGGGTTTCCTCGATGCCGGCGGAGTGGTGGCCTGCCGAGGACGATGCGGTCCGTGAGGTGGGCGCGCTCGGTGTCGCACCCTGTCCCGTGCTGCCGGTTGCAGCCGTGGGATTCGCCGAGGCGTCGTCGGCTCGGTCGATCTGTTCCAGCAGCGAGCGGTTAGCCTCCACCTTCGAATCGGCCTGGGCGAACCGTTGGGTGTAGGCCGTGCCAATGCGTTTCTGCACCCGCTGGTCCAACGTGGCCTTCGGATAGGCCGCCAGATGCGGCCGGAAGTCCTTATCTGCCGGGCAGCGGGCCTGAAACCGGATGTGCGGCCGGTTTCCCTGCAACGCGTAGCCGAAGCCCATGCCGGGCAGCGAGCCGGAGGGCTGGCCTTCGTAGCCGGACACGAGCGACGCGTTGCCCTCGCCGTAGCGCAGGATGAACGCGTTCGTGCCACACATGCCATCCCGCAGCACGGTGGCCAGGTTGGTTTTGCCGAAGGTGTTCATCGTGATCGACTGTGAACCCCCGAGCAGTCCCATCCCGTTCTTGCGCATCCGCCGGTCAATATCGGCAATGTCGTCACCGAACGCGTTGCCGGTTTTCGGGTTCGTCGCGGAGAACACCTCGTGGCACTCGTCAACGATGACCATGATCGCCGGCCGGTCCGCGGTGTGTTGAAAGCCGAGTTCGCCTTCCACGGCACCTTCGGCTTCGCGGACCTCGCAGGCGGCCCACATGGCCTGCCACAGGTCCACGACGTTGGAGTAGGCGCCCGCGGTGCCGTGCACACCGCGCATGGGCCAGTCGGCCTCGGTGATCAACGCGGGGCTGGATTTGCCTTCCTGCGGGTCGAGATACCAGATCTCGATGCCGAGCTTGCGCAGCCCGGCGGCCACGAGCTCGATGAACCGCGACTTGCCCGAGCCGCGAGTGCCGAGCACGAACCCGTCGTTCATCGATCCGCGCGGCACCTGCCCGGCGGCCAACTCCTCCGCGGTGAGCTGATCGGAGAGCACGTGGAAGTACTCGTGGCCCATGCCATCCGAGTGCGGACCGAGGTCGATGAAGACATCCCCGCCGTCGTAGACGATCTCCGGGCCGGTGTAGTCGTTGGACACCGGGTCGGTGATGATCGTCATGACCACCGTGGTCTGCAGCGCCCCCGGCCGGCGGTCCTTGTCGAACTGGATCGCCGAGGGGTCGACGTCGAGTGCGTAGCCGATCTCCTCGGCCAGATTGCGCACGGTCTTGATCGTGTGCTTGCCCCGCTGCAGTTGCAGCTGAAACTGGAAGCCGTGCGCGGTGCGCTCAGCCCGTTCGGCGATGCTCGAGCCGGGCAGCAAGTCCCGCGTTGCCACGTAGCTGCGGTAGTCGTTCACGATGCGCTGCACATACTGCTGCTCGTCGGTGAGCGACTCGGCCGGCGCGCTGTCCCTCTCGGCGGCCGCGGCCGCCGGTTCAGGCGCCTCCGGTATCGGAAGCGGGTGCTCGTACTCGCGCCACCACGGCAAGGCCATGTAGGCCGTGGCCACGATCAGCGAGATCCACATGCCGCCCTGCCCGCCGGTGGGGATCAGCGGCATGAGCATCGTCCACACCGACAACAGCGCCATCGTGGCCGTGATGCGGTCGCAAAACTTCTTCGGCGCGTGCTTGCCGAGCCATCGGCGCCAGGCCAGCATCGACGCGCCCACCGCCGTGGCGGCGAACAGTGCGGACAGGGCGACCGGATGGCCCGAGCCGACCTCGACCGCGGCCCACCCACCGGCACCGAGCGCGGCATACGGGGTGGCCAGCGCCCACGGGGCCAGTTGTTTCCGGTTGCGGTACAGCACCGACTTCGCCTCGGCCTTGGTGGTGCGCCCGGCCTGCCGCGCCGTGTCCTTGGCCTGCTGCCGGTACCGCGTTTTCCGCTCGTCCTTGGCGGCCTGGGCGCGGACGGCCTGCCACAACTGCGTCTCCGAGCGGCGCTCGGCCGGTGGCTTCTTCCGCTCCTGCTGCCGCAGCGTGGTCAGCATCGTCTGCGCCAGCGCGTCGATACGCTGCTGCCGCTGCTCCTCGCGCTGCTGCTTCTTCTGCTTCCGCGACGAGGTCGGCTCGGGCTGGGTCTGCTGCTCCTGCTCCGCCGGCGCCGGCGGGCCCTGCGTGGTCGTACTCAACGGGATCGCCTCCTCATGTTCGGATAATTCGCGCCGGTGAGCGGCCCACAGGCACCACGCCCCGGCGTGCGGGGCGTGGTGCCGAGTGCGACTCACCGAGGTGCGGCTCACGCGCCGGTGTAGAAGCCGGTGCGGCTGGAGATGCCGCCGCCCTGGCCGGCAGCCGACAGGGACTCGGAAATCGACCGCTGCTGCGAGAAGAAGCTCGAAGCGGACGTCATCTCGTTCTGGGCGAGGTTCACTTCATCCTTGGCCGTGTTCAGCGCCTGATCGAGCTGACGCAGCGCGGCCACAGCGTTGGTGAAGGACTGCTGCCCGCGGTCGAACCGGCCGGTGATGCCCGTGTCGAAGCCCTCGCCGGTCAGGCTGGTGCTGCCCTGCTCCTGCTGCGCAGCCTCGGCTTCCATGCCCGCGATGGCCTTCTGAATCCCGGCGATCTGGGTATCCAGCACCGACTGGACGGTGGCCGCGTACTGCGCGGACTCGTCGGACCGCAGCTGCGCGGTTTCCAGGTCGGTGATTTCCACGCTGCTGCTTTGTGGAGCGTTCATGGTGTCTCCTCCGGTCGATGCGGTGGTGCTACTGGTGGATTGCTGCTGGATCTGGGCCATGCGCTCGGTGTGCTCGCGCTCGGCCTGGGCCTGCTCGGCCTCGTGGGCGCGCAGCTCGGCCTCTTCGGCCTGACGCCGGTCGTCCTCTTCCCGAGCCCGACGCCGGTGCAGCTCGGCGATCGAAATCCTGCACGTCCCCTTGTCGGGGTCGGTGATCATGTCCTTCTCAGGATCGGGGCCGGTGGTTTTCACCTTCTCGGCATTCTCACTGCCTTTCTGCGCTGCGGTTTCGCCACCCGAGCCGCCGGTGGAGTCCGACTGCGTGCTTTGGTTCTCCGTGCTCTCGGTGGATCCCTCCTGGTCCTCACAGTCGCGGCGGGCGAACGGCAACACCGTCGCCTCCCCGTTCCCGTCGGTGGCGTTGTCCGCACCGGACTGCTCCGCGGCGGGATCGTCCTCCGACGGGACCTCGGATGCGTCCGGGTCGCCGCCGCCAGCGCGGTAGTCGTTGCGGTTGTGCGCCTCGTCCTCATCACGACGAGCGTTCTCGTCGTGCGCTGCGTCTTCAGCCTTCCGCTCGCCATGGGCACGCTTGGCATCCCGTGCCTTTTGCGCAGCGGTTTTCAAGGCGTCCCAGGAACTGCCGCCCGCGGCGGCGAGTTTGCCGCCGAGGTATTCACGACGCCGAGCGCTGCGTTCCAACTGCCGCTTTTTGCCCTCGGCAATCTCGTCGCCGTGCTCGCGCAGGTAGCGCATCTTCCCGTCGTGCTTGGCCGCGGACTTCTCGGCAGCAGCCTCGGTGTGCTGCTGCCAGATCCGCTTGAGACCGCCGGGATCCTCGCGGGGCTGCTCACCCCGCTGGCGGCGCCGTTCCTCCTTCGCGCGCCACCGTTCCTGACTCGGGGGCGTCTGCCCCCGAGCTTGGGCGATGCCGTCGGTGGCCGCGGTGCCGGCGGTTTTCACCGTGGCCACGGTGAACAATCCGATCAGCAAGATCGCGGAAAACGGATCCAACCTGCCCCACCTCCTTTCCGATCTGCGCTGGGGAATCGGTGTGTGGGCGTGCCCGCGCCGGGAGTCGAACCCGACAGCCCGCGTCGTTGCGGGCACCGGTGGCGGGCTGGCGGAACCGGCCCGGAGGGGTGCGCACCGCCGTTAGGCGATGGCGGTGAGCACCTGCGGGCCGACGCCACTGACGGACTGCACGAACCCGAGCAGCCACGGAGCGAACTCAGCACTGGCGACCAGCGCGAGCGGGGCGACGAGGAATACGGAGAACTTCGCCCACTTGTTGGCCTCTTTGTCGATGAGGTCCGCGATCGTGCCCAGCAGCACCAGAATCAGCACGACGGTGGCGATGACCCCGGCGCTGCCACCGAGCAGTGCGGCGGCACCGCCGAAGATCCAGCTGAACAGCGCCGCGATCGCGGTGGCTACGGTTCCACCCCAGAACGGGAGGGGCCAGAACAGCAGCGACCAGACCCCCAGCACGAAGAAGGCGAACGGGAGCCACCACATTCGGCCTCCGTGCAGCCATTTCACCCGCTTGCAGAACCACCGGCAGATGAAGAACAAGACAGCAGCGAGCAGTTGCATGAGGACACCTCCAGGTCAGGTGAGTAGGTCGTGGGCCCACACCGCGGGGGTGAGGGCGTAGCCGAGGACCATGCGGGTGGGCGGGTACAGCACGAGCGCGGTCAACAGCACCGCGGCCACCACCCGGCGGGCCGGGTGATCCAACAACCAATCACCGCAGCGCAGAACGGCTTTCGTTCCAGCGGCGGCGTAGCTGTCGGCGATGGCGGCCGTGCGCAACGGCCCGGCATCAGCCAGGTGGTTGCCGCGGCGGGCCCGGTCGAGCACCTCGTCCGGGGCCAGCGGGCGGTGGCTCCACATGCCCGACTGCGGCGTGAACGTCGCCCGCCCCCACGCCAGCAGCGCGGCAAGGTCCACGCGTGAGCGTGTCGAGCTGCCCGCCGGGCGGGACTCGGCTGCCGCCTCCTGCTCGCCGGTGTCCTCGCCGGTGCCGTTATCGGATTCGGCGCTCTGCGCTGCATCGTCGTCCGGCACCGTCGCGTCGTCGGGCACGGGATACAGGTGCCGCGGCTCGGCGGCGGCGGTGGCTGCGGAGTCCGGTGTGGACTCCTCAGCGGTCGTGTCGGGGGCGGTTTCGGCTCCCATGGGATTCACCTCCGTTTCGGGATTCCGGTGCGGTAGAGCTCGTCGCCGGCGGCCAGCAGCGCCTCAATCGCGCCGGCCAGGTGCCCGTCGGGCTGGTATTTCTGCGCTGCGCTGCGCAAATAGTCACGAGCCGCATCCAGCTGGCGCAGCGGGTCGCGGGTGCGGCCCAGCCGGTGCTCCACCTGCGCCCGCGCGCCCTGGTGTTCCTTGGACCGGCGGGCGGCTGCGGCTTCCCCGGCCGGGCGGTGCTGCCGCAGCCGCCGGCGGCCGTCGGTCCGTCCGGTGTCGACGGTGCGGGACCGTCCAGCCACGCACCTCACCTCCCTTGTCGTTGTCTGCGCTGGTGTTTCAGGACTGTCGACCGCGGGTTCCAGCGGCCTGCGCAGCACCCCGCACGAATCCGCGCGGGGTGCTGCGCCGGTGCTGGACACCGAAAAGCGAGAAGTTCAGGCGGCTTCCTGGTTCGCCTGCCACGTGGCGGCCAGCGCCTTCTCCCACGACGAGCAGGGAACGAAGCTGCCGTCGTGGTGGCGGTAGCCGTGCTGCACCCGGCCGGTGCGGCGACCGTGTTCGTCACGCACGGGCCGCTGCTCCACGCGGGCGACGTACCGGCGAGTGGCGATATCTGCGAACATGACGAGACCTCCTTACGAGGGGTGTGTTTGGATGCGGGGCGCCTGCCGAATCACTGGTCAGGTGTGCGTGGCAGGCGCTTCGCGAAACTCTGCGCTGGGGTTTCGAGTGTCAGTCGACGTGGCGACCGACCCAGGCGACCAGGACGGCGCGTTGCCGCGTGCCCAAGCCGCGTAGCCGCCGCGTGCGGGCAATGCCGCAGCGGTCCAGCACCCCGTCTGCGGTGGCCGCACCAACCCCGGACAGCGCCAGCAGCGCGGTGCGCAGCCGGATCCCACCGAGAACGTCGGGATCGGTCTCGGCTTGCTCCAGCAGCTCGGGCAGGGTGAGCTCGCCGGCACGCAGCGCATCGAGCGCATCCCGACGGGCCGTGCGCGTGCGAGCCGCGGCCTGCAGCGCGGCGTCACGCTGGTCAGCAGTGAGCGTGGGCAGAGACATGAAACTCTCCAATCAGTTTCTGCGCTGCTGTTTTTCAACGTTCGGCGGCGACGGCGTCGATCACGGCCCAACCCATGAGGCACACCCAGTGCCACGCCTGGTCCAGTGCAGGTTGGCCGCCGCGGTTGAAGTACTCGGTCTTGTCCGGCATCCCGGGCAGCTGGGAGAGCTGGCGGGGCAACGTTCCGGACTCGCGGCTGCGGTCCATGACGTAGTGCAACGCGCCGGTGGCGGTGTGGCCGAGCACGAACGGCACCGGGCGGGTGCGGATGCCGAGTGCGGTGTTCGTGGCCAGCTGCGCTGCGGCGACGGTGAGCGTATAGCTGCGGACGTGCCGCAGGCAGCGGCGCCGACCATCCGGCCCTGGGTGGCCCTTCTCGAGCGGATCTTTACCGTCGGGTCCGCCCTGGGCGTACTGATCGCCCCACTCGTGTCCGCCGATCGCGGCGGCGATGTTGGCGGCCAGCCGCACCCCGCGGCGGATCGTGCGCGTGTCCATCGCGCTTCGTGTCCTCTCTGCGCTGGGACTTCTGCTACTTGCCGAGGAAGTGGCGGATCGCCTTGTTGGCGTCTTCCCGGTTGATGCCGCGGAGCACCTGCCGCAGGTGCCGCTCGCACGCGGACTTGCTCGGATCCGCCGGAAGGTCGCCGGTGGCGATGCCGTGGCGCAGGATCCCGATCCGTTCCTCGAGCACCGGGTCGTGCTTGGCCGTGCGCAGCATGTCCGCGGTCAGCGCAGCGCCGGCGTGCCACAGCAGCACGCCGAAGGCGACCAGCACGGGCACGATGATGTGCACCAGCGTGTCCGGACCGCCCCAGCCGAACCGGAGTCCCCACGGGACGGTGACCAGAACGATCGACGCTGCGCACAGACCAATGTCGATGGCGATGAAGAGCTTGCCGGGTGTGCTGCCCTGTCGGTAGGCCCGGGTTTGCAACGCGAGGCTGATCACGAGCATCGCCGAGGCGATCGGCTCGATCGCGTAGCCCAACCAGCTTCCGTCGGGGCCGACGACGCCGAGCTTGACCGTGTGCGTGAGATACAGCAGCGCTCCGGTGATGATGCTGATCATCAGTGCTGCGCAGACCGTCCACGTGCGATGGATCGTGCCGACCGCCCGCGCCGGGTCGGTCAACCGCTGCCGCGTGCGTTCAGCTCGGTCATCCAACCAGGCCCGCCAGCGGGCGAGGCGCTGGGCGCGCACCTGCGCCTTCCCCGCCCGTTCTTTCTCCCGTCGTTCCTTGTTACGCACCCGACGGGAGGCTTTCTGGTCCTTCTCGTCATCGGCGCCGTCCCTGCGCTGCAAGAATGCACCCTGATTCTCCACGTCGGTCAGTTCGCGGAGGATCGCGACCGAGCGTTTCTCCCGATCGAGTTCGGCTTGCAGCTCGTCCGGTCCCGGCTCGGACGACTCCCCCGAGGGGTTAGGGGTGTCGGTGCGTGTCGATGGCACGGGGATCGACTGCGGCGCCCCGTTGCGGGGCCGGTCATCAAGAACAGTCATCGTGTGCTCCACATGCATGCTGTAGGTTTCTGCGCAGCGGTTTCAGCGGGCTCGACGGCGGCGAGCCAAGGCACGGACGGCGAGTGCGGCGGCGCCGACAGCGACGAGTCCGGCGCCGATCTGAACCGGCAGCGCGGTCGTGGCGACCACGGCCAGCAGCACCGCCAGTCCGGTGAGCACCGCAAACAGCACCACGGGTGCGCGCGAACTGCCGAGGTCGAGGTCGAAGTCCGTGCCGCGGAAGTCGAGTTCGACGTCGCCGTCGAACTCGACTTCCTCCGCGGCGGCCTCGCCGGCATCCGTGCTCTGCGCTGCGGCGATGTCCCCACCCGCCGGCGGGGCGGGAGGGAGCTCGGTGTCGGTGGTGGGCAGCTCGATCGGACGACCAGCGGGGGCCGTCAGGTCGATGTCGGCGGCGCTCATCGGGCCACCTCCTGGGTGCGCCGCAGCCCGCGGCGCTGCTCGGGGGTGTATCCGCCCCAGATGCCGTGGTCGGCGCCGATGTGCAGCGCCTCGGACAGGCACTCGGCGGCGACGGGGCAGTTGGCGCAGAGCTCCTGTGCGTAGCACTGTGCGCTGGGAGTGAGCGGGAAGAACGCGTCCGGATCGGACGCGCCGCGGCAGTTGGCGCGGGCACGCCAGTCCGATGTGACTACGGTGCTCATCGATCAGACCTCCTGTGTCACGGGGCGATGCCAAGGGCGACGAACACGCCGGTGAGTACGGCGATCACGCCGAGCTGGATCAGCAGGAACACGGCGAGGAAGGCGGCGTGGTTACCGGCGCTGGGGCGGCGGCTCATGATGTGTCCTCCTTGAACAGTCATTGCTGTTGTTGCTGTGCACAGCGGATTTCCACTGCGGTGGTGCCCGCCCGTGGAGTCGAACCACGGCACCCCGTGGGGTGGCGGCCTGTCCGCGCGGGCTCATGTCCGTCTGGCTCTGCGCTACGCACACCCCTCCCGGGGCTGGCCTAGTGCGGTCGATGCGGCCTTGACCGCCGCCGGTGGCGGTCGGAGTCGACGGGGGCCTCTGCGTCGCCCGTGCCGCCCGCGTGGCGCTATGCGCAGTGCGGATGCGGCAGTAGGGCGAAGCGTCCCTTCCGGCTGGGATGGGACGGCAGGCCCGAAGCCTGTCCACTGTGGAGTTATCAAGGAATCGAAGGCCGGTGAGCCAGTAGGCCCGGTGGCCTGGGAAAACCACGGCGAGGTCGAGGGGCACGCCGTGGCCTCCCCCGGCACCGGGGGTGGTGCCGAGTTAGGCGACGCGCTGCCTGCCCCGCTGGGGACCGGTGGGGGTGGCGCGGCGCCGCCGGGCAGCGAGATCGACAACCTCGGCGGGCGCGGCGGCAGTGGTGAGGCTGGCCTCGAACGCGGCGGCCAGATGCTCGGCATCGGTGTCAGTGCGGGCCGCGGCGAGCACGTACGGATCGAGGGCGCTGTAGATGTCGCCGCTGCGCAGAGCGCTGTCGGTGGCGTCGATGGCCTCACCAGCCTCAAAGGCCTGGGCGAGGGTGAGGCCGATCTCGGACTCGCACGGGGCGTACGCGTCGCGCGGGTCAAGGCGGTCGCCGGTCGTCCACATCGAAAGCCCTCTCTTCCTATGACTTACGCACCAACTGAGTGCGTTACGCATAGGCTGACACGTGTGATTGCGTTTACGCAATAGGTGTCTGCGTAACGCAGTACGTGGAACAATGGAGGCATGAAAGCGACACGGACTGAACAGATCACCGAGAGCTACCGGCATCAGATCCGAGAAGGAGAGATCAACCCCGGCGATCGACTTCCGAGCTCGCGCGATCTCGCAGCGCAGCACGGCATCAGCGAGCCCACCGCCCGATCGGTGCTGTCCGCACTGCGGGTGGGCGGCTACACCGTCACCACCCAACGCGGCTCTTTCGTTGCCCCACGCCCACCGGGCGTGGACAGCCCGCAGGACAGGCTGCGCAGGGCAGTGCGCGCCGGTACCACCTCGGCGGAGACGGAGATGCAGCACGTGCTCGCCGCCGAGCTCGTGGCTGCACCGACCTACATCACCGAGATCTACGACCTGGAGCCAGGCGACCAGGTGGTGCGGCGCGAGTACACAATTGCCAGCGGCGATCACGTACTTGCGCTGCATGTGGATTGGTACCGCGCGGAGTTCGCCGCCGCGGTGCCCGCGCTACTGTCGCTAGCAGACCGAACCGGCGGAGACCTACTCAACCGCATTGAGGAAGCTTTCGACCGGCGCGTTACCCACGGCCGCGACGCGGTTCGCAGCCGCGCTACGGACGAACGTGAGGCTTCTGCGCTGCAGGTTTCCCCTGGTTCGCCGACCCTTGCGGGAGCTCACGCCTGGAGCGATGAAAACGGACTCATCGTCTACGGCGAGTGGTGCCTACCGGCTGGTATGGAGGTCGGGTTTAGCTACGACCTGGATTGAGAGACCTGACGATGTCTGAATACCTGCCCCCGCCCCCGGAGGCTGGCATGTATCACCATCTACTGCCTCCCGAGTGGACGCTCGACCCGATCGACGCGACCTGGATGCGCGGTCTGATCGCCTCTGCGCTGGAACTCCGACTCACGCCGATGTGCTGGCACATTGAGCGCGACGAGCATGGCGCGGCGGTTGCCACTGGCTACGTCACCGTGACGCGTCAGCACGAAGCCGACGAGATCCGCGTCGAGTGGGCAAAGGAACTGGGTCTGCACGATGACGGTGCCGGCGGCTATACCGGCCGGACCGGTGGGTTAAGCATTCGACTGCCAGATGCGTTCGACCCGGACGAGCACTGCCAGGTCTGCGGTGGCCTACTGGACCCGCGCAGCACAGAACACCCGCCGGACGAATCGACCTACGATCGGCATGTGGAATGCACACCCCGCGTGTAGCGCTCTGCTCTGCGGAAACGCTCTGCCTGGGTCCCCGCCGGGTATCACCGGCGGGGACCTTCGGCACCACTATCCAGCTATCAATGAGCCGGTGCTGATCGTCTGCGGTGCACCGGCGCACATGGCAGTGGCGATCTGGGGACACATCGGTGTCACCAGTCGCCCACCTGCGAGATCCTGAGGAGCACTGGTCAGGTGGAGACACCTGGAATCCCAGCGCAGAGAGGTAGACCCATGGGTGAGAGCGACGAGACCGGTCGGCGCGAGTGGGGCGAACGCATCCGGCGGGAACGCGAACGGCGCGGGTGGTCGCAGCGGGATGCGGTGCAGGCGTTGCGGGAGGTGGCGCAGCAGCAGCACGACGTCGAGCTACCCGAGCCGGACAGCCTGGTGCGCAGCTGGAAACGCTGGGAAGCGACCGGCTCCATCCGGCCGGACAATCAGCGCTACCTCGCGAGCTTGTTCGAGTCCGTGACCGGTGCGCTGTTCCCGCCGGCACGCTCCGGCCCGCCGATGCCCACCGGTGATGTCGGTGAGCTGCTGCAGCAGATCCAGTCCAGCTCGGTGGATACCGCGGCGATCCAGTCCGTCGAGATCACCGTCGATCGGATCTGCACCGAGTACCCCGTGCGCCCTGCCGCGGAGCTGCTGGTGGAGGCGCGGTCGTGGCTGGCGCGGATCGTACAGATGCTGCAGCAGACCATGACGTTGTCCCAGCGCAGAGAGCTGCAGGTGCAGGCAGGGTGGTTGGCTGCGATCACCGCATGCCTCCAGCACGACACAGGCGACTCGCAGACCGCGGAGGCGACCCGCCGGCAGGCTCTGAGTCTCGCGCACGAGACAGGCCATGCCGGGATGGTGGGCTGGTGCCACGAGATCACCGCATGGCAGGCATTGACCCACGGAAACATCGGTGGAGTCATCACCGCAGCGCAGAACGGCGCGCAAGCCGCCGGAACCGCCGGTGTGAGTGTGCAGCTGGCCGCGCAGGAAGCCAAGGCCTACGCCCGCATGGGCAAGCACCGGCAGGCGATGGACGCGCTGGAGCGGGGGCGGCGGCTGCTGGAACCGATGGACTACCCGGTGAACCGTTCCCACCATTTCGTGGTGGATCCGGCGAAGTACGACTTCTACGCAATGGACGTCTACCGCGTACTCGGCACCGACGACGGAGCCGCTGACCAACTTGCGCAGGAAGTGCTCACCGACAGCATCGACTGGACTGGGCAGGAAACCAGCGTGATGCGGGCGGCCGAAGCGCGGGTGACCCTCGGGGTGACCGCGGCCCGCCGCGGCGACCTGGAGCAGGCTGTGGACCTCGGCACGCGGGCGGTGACGGCGGACCGGCAGAGCCTCCCGTCGCTGCTCATGGTCGCCGGCGACCTGGTGCGGACGGTGAACGCAGCGGCGCCGGACGCACCGGTAGTGCAGGACTTCACCGACCGCGTGCGGGCCCTGCGATCCGCCTGACCGCTACTCGCCATGCGAACGCCCCGGCCAAACTGGCCGGGGCGTTTCGTTTCTCCAGCGCAGAGAGCCACAATGGCGGTTCATCTGCGCCTTCGGAGGTGGCCGTGCCCCGCACGTTGCAGGACATCATCGATCGCCAAGACGATCTCGCCGACGCGTTCGAGCAGTACGAACCTTGCCCGAGCGACTGGAACGACCCGCAGCTTCTGGACCTACTGCGCAACGCAGTGCATCAGCGAGCGACCGCGGAAAGCGCCCTCGTCGACGCCGTCGCCGCAGCTCGTGAAGCCGGATACGCCTGGGGCACGATCGGGAACCTGATCGGCACAACGGGCGAGGCTGCACGTCAGCGCTACGGCAAGCTCATCAACCGTTGATCTACCTAAGCGAGGACGCGGACGATCAGGAAGACCTGCGTCGCCGCTGCGCAGCCCACGACGAATGGGCCCCATCCCTGCGTGCGCAGGGCCGACTTGCTCCAGCGCCTCGCGCCGGTGACGCGCTACGACCCATCCCCGCGTGCGCGGGGCCGAGCCACAGTCCACCTTCTTCTTCCCTGCCGTCTTGGACCCATCCCCGCGTGCGCGGGGCCGAGTAGGCGGCCACGCGAGACGTGGACACTATCTCGGACCCATCCCCGCGTGCGCGGGGCCGAGTCTCCCGGCTGTCCTCCCGGACCTGGGCGACCGGACCCATCCCCGCGTGCGCGGGGCCGAGGATCTGGATCTCGATGGTGGTGATGTCTTCACCGACCCATCCCCGCGTGCGCGGGGCCGAGGCTTGATGACCTGCGACGATTCTGCCCCGCTCGCCGCTATGGAATTGATCGGCCCACGCGTGTAGGGATGGCAGGGGGATCGCTCCCCCCGGGTGCCCCGGCATGCCGGGGCTTCCCGCTTCCATGCGCTGCGCCCGCCGCTCCCGAAGGGGCGGTGGGGCTTACCGGCGCTCCACGGGCGTTTTCCGTGTCCCCTCTGTCAGGGGCCACGGGGACGGCGACCGCGGCAATGTTGACTGCCGCGTTCACGTCCCGATCGACGGTGTGTCCACACCCATCGCAGGTGTACACGCGCTCGGACAGGCGCAGCTTGGTTTTCACTGCACCGCAGGCCGAGCACGCCTTGCTGGTCGGAGCGAACCGATCCGCGTAGGCGATGGTGGCTCCGTACCAGGAAGCTTTGTATTCGAGTTGCCGCCGAAATTCCCCCGGGGCCGCATCCAGCACCTGCCGATTGAGCCCGGCTTTCGCGCGCACACCTCGGCCCGGCGCCTCGGCGGTGCCCTTGGCCGAACTGGTCATGCCGGCTACGTTGAGGTCCTCGATCGCCACTTCGGCGAAGCGGGTGCACAGATCCTTGGTGACCTGGTGTAGGTGGGCGGCGCGTTGTTCGGCGATGTGCTGCTGCAGCTTCGACAGCTCCGCGCGCGTGCGGCGCCACCGGTTTGATGCTTTCCGCCCGGTGCGTTTGTCCGGGCCCTGCCGCCGCGACAGCTCCCGCTGTAGCCGCACCATCCGACGCCGCGACCGGTCGAGATGCCGCGGATTGTCGATGACCTCGCCGGTGGACAGCGCGGCCAGATGCTTCACGCCGAGATCCACGCCGACGCGACCATTCGCTTTCTGCCGGTGCGATGGGCCTCGTTGGGTCTCGCGGCCCGGGGTGATATCGGGTTCGTCGACGAGCACCGCCGCGTACCACCGTTTTCCACCGCGGGAAACGGTGACGGACTGGACGACGCCACCGCGGTCGAGTGCGCGGGACAACCGTTTGGCCGAGTCGTGCAGCCGCACCGAGCCGAGGTCTCCCGGGCGGAAGCGGGGCATCTGCAGCCGCCGGTACCCGTCGAGGCGGATCGTCGGGCTCTTGACCGCGTGGTGCAGCCGGAACGAGTCCTTGCTGCGCCCCTTCTTCTTGAACTTCGGCATCCCCACGGGACCGCCCGCGCGTTTACCCGACAGGGAGTTGAAGAAGTTCTGAAAGGCCTGGTCGGCGTCTTTGAAGGCGGATTGGAACGCGTAGGTCGACACGGCGCGCCACCAGGTGCAGATGCCCGGGCGGCCGTACCGGTCGTCGCCTTTGAAGCAGTTCCAGTCCTTCTGGATCTGCTGCTTGCTCGGCACCTTCACGGTGGCCATCTTGCGAGCTCGGGCCTCTGTCCAGCCGAGGGTGACCAGCTCGTCGATCTGCAAGCTGCGGCGCCGATGGGCCTCGTTCTTCACCGCGAGGGCGTGGTTGTAGGCCCACCGGGCAGCTCCGGCGTGCTGCTGCAGCGCTTCGAGTTGCTGGCCGGTGGGGTTGAGCGCGAACCGGTACGCGCGCAGCCGGCGCGGCGTGTCCGGTTCGTTCGTTCCCATGATCAGCATGGTAGTGCTCGGTGCCGACAACGCGTGCCCGGGCTCAACGAAGGCGCTTTCGGAGCTCGTCCCAGGTGACCGTTCCGGCGGGCGGCTCGCCGGTGGCGAGCGTGTCCTCGACCTGGTCGCGAATGTTGGTGGCTTCGGCGTAGGACACGCCGAGGCGTTCGCGGAGTTGCTCGGCGGTTGCACCGCCAGCTGAAAAGTCCGGGCGGGCCATCCGGTCGGCGGCTCGCTGCCACAGGTCGAGGGTGCGTTGCAGGTCGTCACTGCCGGAGTGGCGGGCGCGGGCGAGGTCGCCGTCGAACTGCTCCGCGGTGGCGTTGTCGTACTGCTCGATCTGCTCGCGGATTGCCTGCGGGTCACTGGCCATGCGGGCGAGCGTAGCGTGCGGCGGCGTCGCTGCCCGTGCGCTGGGACGACAGCGAGAAGACACACCTTCGCGTGAAGCACTTCAACAGTCGTTTAGGCAGATCCGCGCCCTGAATCTGCAGGTCAGCACGACACAGGACGCTATATTTTTCAAAGTAGTGCTGCTACATAACGCCATGGGTGCGGATGTGCGCTGCAACGACTCGTTCTCGTCCGTTTGTTGCATCTGCGCATTTCCCTGGTAGGTTCAAGGTCAACACACCCAGATGAACCAGCAGGAGGGGTGACGATGCAGCTGTCGATCACCGACTTTCGACGGGACTTCTGTAGCTACCTCGACACGCTCGTCGAGGCCGGCGAGCCGGCGTACATCGAGGACCGGAAGCGACGCGGAGACCCGACCGAGGCTGTCGTCGTCCCTCCGGAGCTATGGGACGAGATCTTGCGCGTGCCCAGCGTGCGCAAGCGGATCAAGGAGCACGTTGCCGCCAAGCAGGCCGACCAACAGAACGGCTTGGATCAAGCTGCATAATGGACTGAACCTGCTACAGGACGTTCCCGTCCTGAACAACTGAACTCCGGAGTGCACGCCGGGTCTGGCGGATCGTGGCCGCCAGTGAGGCCAACACCCCAGCTCGGTGAGCACTCCAGTGGATCGCGCATCGGGGTCTGGGTGACCCGCCCGATGGACGGCCGACCAGACCTGGTGAGCGATCCACGCGTGCGACGCAGCCGGCGTACGGCTCATCGTGGCCTGCTGATGCGGCCAACGCGGCGGTGCTGCACACGGATCGAGGCGCTCGTCTGGCCAATCTCTCCGGGGCGTCCCGGCCAACGGACCCCCTATGGCGTGGGGCGCGTCGATCCGGCACAAGACAGTAAGACGCCCCGCCCACTGGCGTTTGCTTTGGCCGGCATGACCAGTGGAACGGGGCCCCGAGATCTGGGTAAACCCAGAACACGACAACTACAGTGTAGGGCATCCCCCAGCGCATCCCGCAACCGCGGGCGGCATGGACCACACCGATAGGCGTGTCGTGCTCAGGGCCAGGGCTCGGGATCGGACATCCGACCGAGAAGGACCCGAACCGTGGTAGGCAACCCCGAAAACGCCAGCACAGACCGCGACGACACCCCGATCGAGGTCTACGGCGACAGCCCCGACCGCGTCGACGTCCCCTTTTGGCTCGCCGCCTGCATCAAGCTCGCCCCGCCAACGCGCAGCAGCGGGCAGCCGATCCAACGCATCGATCGCGTCTACGCCGTCGTGCTGATGATGCTGGCCGCGCGCTACGGAGCGCGCCCCGACGAGGCCATCCTCATCGACCGCAACAGCATCGCCCGCTGGGCCGGCGTCTCCCGCCCAGACCAGGCCGCATGGATCACCGACTACCTGGAGCAGATCCGGTTCATCACGGTCTACCGACGCTGGGACAAGCACGGACGGAAGTCGAACGCGTTCGATGTCCACGTACGCCCACCAACCGACTATGTCGGTCCGCAGACCGCCGCCGAACTCGACGCGGCCCTGCGTGACCCCACTAGCCCGCCGATGCTCTTTTCCCCTGGGCAACCCAATGACACGACGAGCGTGGCAAAGGGTTCGCCCCAATACCACGACGAGCGTGGCAAAGGGTCTGAAACCCCTGGGCAACCCAATGACACGACGAGCGTGGCAAAGGGTTCGCCCCAATACCACGACGAGCGTGGCAAAGGGTCTGAAACCCCTGGGCAACCCAATGACACGACGAGCGTGGCAATGCCGCGCGTGCGCGGAATTGGAATTGAAGGGGAACCCCCTTCGGGGGGTTCCCCTGAAATGAATGCGAACGCGGGCACGCCCGCCGCTGCCGCGGCGGCGGGCGACCCGCTCGACGAACGCCCCGACCTCGCCGAGGTAGTCGCCCGGCTGCCGTGGCCCGGCGACTCGATCGGCATGGGCGAAGCCCGCCAGGTCGTCGAGGCCATGGCCTACGCCGAGCAGCACCTCGGATGGGGCCTGGACCGGATGCGGTCCGAGGGCGCTAACGCGCTCGCCTACCGCAAGGGCGATCCGGTGCGGTTCGTTGTCCAGCGGTTCCGCGAGGGCAACCGGCTGGGCCGGTTCCAGCTGGTTCCGCGGTCCGAGCGGATCTCGGGTGAGCTGTCCGGTGGTGACGAGCAGCACGAGGACGACCAAACGTCCGGTGGCGGGTCCGGGCAAGAGCCGGCGGGTCCCGTGGATCGGTGTACTGGTGAGGTGCTGCCGGTCTGGTGCGGCGCGTGCAACGGCGGGCATTCGATGGCGGCGGATCTGAAGCAGTTCCGGCTGGGGCGCGATGGATACCGGTGCTCGGCGTGCCACCCGGACTACGACCCGACGGTGGACGCGGCCGCGGTGGAGGAGCTTCCGGAGCTGGAACGGGACGAGCAGGGCCGGCGGATTCCGCCGAAGCCCAAACGCCGGCGCCGGCCGCCCGAGTCGGCTGCGTGATCAGATACCCCGATTGCTGGGGCGTATATGCCGCTGCAGCGGCCGCACATCCTGCTTCCGCGGCTCTCCCTTGGGCGGCGGGCGTGTGGCCGCTATGAAGGATCAATTTCAGCCAGAAATGAAATAGCCCGGTCGGGACTCGCGTCAACGACCCCCCCGACCGGGCATCCATCAGACCGGAAAGGACCGGCTATGACCAGCGTAGACGAACGTACCCATGACAACGACACCGCTGTGCCGCCGCACGATCTCGAGGCTGAGCAGATCACGCTCGGCGCGATGATGTGGAGCAGCGAGGCACGCGAAGCCGTGCTCGGCATGCTCACCCCCGCGAGCTTTTACCGCCCGGCTCATCAGGCGATCTACACGGCGATCGCCGACCTCGACGATGCGGCCAGCCCCACCGATCCGGTCAGCGTGGCTCATGAGCTGGAACGGCGGCAGCAGTTGCAGAAGGCCGGCGGTGCGCCCTATCTGCACACGCTGCTGGAGATGGTGCAGGTCGGTACCGATGGGCAGCACCACGCGGGCATCGTCGCCGAGTACGCCGAACGGCGCGTCCTCGGCGAGTTGGGCGAAACGTTCGGCCAGCTCGCCCGCACCGGTGGTGAGTCGCTGTCGGCGATCGTGGATGCGGCCCGCAGCCGGCTCGACCAAATCACCCACCAGCACACCACCACCACGGCCCCGCTGCTGGCGGACGTGCTGCCGAGCGTGTGGACCGGGCTGGAACAGACGCAGGAAGGCCGCGTTGCTCCGGGCCTGCCCAGCGGGTTTGCCGACCTCGATGATGTCACCAACGGCTGGAAACCGGGCCAGCTCATCGTCATCGGCGCCCGCCCCGGCATCGGCAAGTCCACCTTCGCGCTGGACATGGCCCGTGCTGCAGCAATCAAGCACAGCCAGGCCACGCTGATCTTCTCCCTGGAGATGGGCCGCGACGAGCTCGGCAAGCGGCTGCTGTCCGCGGAATCGCGGGTGCGGGCGGCCGACATGGACAGCGAAGGCGGGATGAGCGACGACGACTGGGTGCGGATGGCCCGCACCTACTCCCGTGTCGTCGAGGCGCCGCTGGCCATCGACGACACGGCCAACATCACCGTCGCCGAGATCCGCAGCCGCGCTCGGCAGCAGGCCCGCACGATGAACCTCGGCCTGATCGTGGTCGACTACCTGCAGCTCGTCGGCTCGTCGGGGCGAGCGGAACGGCGCGAACAGGAAGTCGCCGGCATCTCCCGCGGACTGAAGCTGCTGGCCAAAGAGCTGGAGATCCCCATCATTGCGGTCTCGCAGCTCAACCGCGGCGCAGAGAACCGCACCGACACGAAACCCCGGTTGGCGGATCTGCGTGAGTCCGGCGCGGTGGAGCAGGACAGCGACGCGGTGCTCCTGCTGCACCGGCCCGACGCGGCCGAGCGGGATGATCCGCGTATGGGCGAGGTGGATCTCATCCTGGCCAAGCACCGTGGCGGGCCCACCTCGACGGTGACCGTGGCGCACCAGCTGCACTACTCCCGCTTCGTCGACCTGGCCCCGGGCGCCTGACGGAAGGAAACCGCCGTATGGCCACCGCCAGCACGAACACGTCCGGAACGAAGCCGGGAAAGAAACCCGGTGCCGCCAAGCCCGCGGGCGCCTATGCCGCCGAGGCCCGCGCTCGCAAAGTCCCGTTGCCCGACGGGCTCGACCCCGCGACGGTCGGCGCGGCTGCCGCGCTGTTCGTCTACCAGTACCGCACGCAGCACCAGACCGGGCCGACCTGGCGCGAGGTCGCCGAATACGTGCACCCGGACTGCGTGACGGTGTGCGGCCCGCAGGCCGACCGGGCTGACCGGGTGGTGCCCCGGGTGCACGCCGAGCAGATCGTGCAACAGCTCATTGACGCCGGCTGGCTGTCCGTCACCCGCGAGAAGCGCTCACTCACCCTCGCCGGCGCGCACTAGACCACGGCGACCCGACCGAACGAGGCCCCGCCCGAACTCTTGGGCGGGGCCATTTCATGTCTCAACAGTGCTCGCGTGTTCAGTGCCGACTGAAGCTAACTCGGATGCGCACTGTGCATGCGCGAAACCCGCGAAACCCGCACACGGGTGCGAGGAAGGCTTCCAAACGGACCCCGCGTCCCATCGCGGCGCGACGCGCGTCGCGCTCGCGCGCGAGGCACCGGGGTTTCGCAGGGGGTGCGAAACCTTCCGCGAAACCCTGCGAAACCCGGGCGCAAAACCCACGAAACCTCAACGCAACGTGACCAACACCCATCGAGGGAAACGCCGCAGGTGAACAAATCACGTAAACACACGTGTATGCTGAACGTATGAACGGAGGTGATGCATCATGATCCGCGTCAGCGACGACACCCGCCGCCGCATCCACCGCGTCGCCCGCGACGAGTTCGGCGGCGCCAGTGCGGACGAGACGATCCAACGGCTGCTGGACGAGCACTGGAAAGCCACCGCGCTGGCCGCCGTGCGCCACACCCAGCAGACCGACCCCGACGACTGGGCCGCCTACCTCGCCGACGCCAAACACACCGCCGACGCGCAAGCACCCGTGCCCGACGAGACCGGCGAGACGTCCGCATGAGCCACGACGAGTTCGCCGCCGGCACCGTGTGGTTCGCCGACCTCGACCCCATCCGCGGGCACGAACAAGCCGGCGACCGACCCGTACTGATCGTGTCCAGCGCTGTGCATCTGGCGTTGACCGGTGGCGAACTGGTCGCCGTGCTGCCCATGACCACCCGCGTCCGCCCCGGGTGGCTGCACCACGTCCAGTTGTCCGCCGGTGGGTGTGTCATGACCGAGCAGGTGCGCACGCTCGCCCGCGAGCGGTTCCGCCGCCGCGCCCCGGAGCTGGACCCGGACGGCGAGGAGCGGGCCGAGGTCCGCGCCGCGCTGACGCGCATGATCGACCTGTAACCCGACCGAGAAGGAGGAGCCATGTCGTCCCAACGGGTCCCCCCGGACGAGCTGGAGCACCGGATGTGGCGGATCTACCGCGACACGTACAAGCAGTGGGATGCGGCGAAGGACGGATCGGATGAGTGGCACCAGGCGGCGCAGACGATGGCGCTGACCGCCGCCACCGCGATGCAGGCCCAAGCGATGCAATCCAAGCGCTGACCGCGCCCGAACGCGCAACGACCCCTCCCTGAGATCAGGGAGGGGTCGTTTTGCCGTCCAGCGTCGCCATACAGCGACGATCAGGGTGCTTCCGGGGAAAACCCACCCTGGAGATCGATGTGAGGCAACTCAGCCGTTTTCCGTCTCGATCCCCGCGGCGCGCCACACATCGTTCGGCACAGCGTCCACGGGGACCCGTGCCCGGAACGCGGCTTCTTCAATCAACTCCCGCAACGCCCCGGGCGGAGCGCCCTGCTCCCGGGCGGTGGCCATGGCCGCGGCCCACTCGTCCCCGCGGGACTCCAGCTTCAGCCTCGCGGCCTTCCAGCCGTACGCCTTGTCGCGGGCTTGCTTGATGAGCGCGTCGACCTGCGCGGGCGTGCGCTCGTCCGCGGGCCCGTCCGGACGCGTGTCCCCGGGTGTGGGCGTTGGCGCGGACACAGGTGCATCCGTCCGCGCGTCCTCGCGTCCACGAGTGCTCACGTCCACCTGTTCGCTCGTACGCACGTCCACGGGTGCGCTCGTCCGAGCGTCCGCCTGGACGGGCGCACCCGCATCTGCGCGTCCGCGCGTCCCTGCGTCCGCGCGTCCTTGCGTGCTCGCGTCCGCGTGTCCGCCCGTACGGGAGTCCGCGGGTACACCCGTGTGCTCGTCCGCCTGTCCGCGCGTCCCCGTGTCCGCGGGTACGTGTGTCTGCGCGTCCCCGCGGACATCTGTACGCGCGTCCGCGTGTCCGTGCGTCCGCGCGTCCGCGCGCGAGGACTCCGAACCCTGCGACTTCGATTGCTCCGCATTCGGCTCTGCCGGGTGCTTGCCAGAGAGCTTCGACCTCCGCCGTGGTTCCAGCGCCATCAGCCATTCACCTCCGCCCCGACCAGCCGGCGCGCGAACCGGTCGTAGGTCTCGGCGAGGTTCCGCAACCGCGCCTCACGGGACTGATCGAGCCCCACTCCGGCGTTCACGTGATCCGAGATCGGAGCCCACATCGGCACACGCTCATCCTCGGCCAGCCACCCGGACGGGCCGTAGTACTCCGCGAGATCCGCAGCCACGCGCTTGTTCTGCGCGGTTCCGCGCCACGCATTCACCAGTGGTCCGGCCACCGTCAGCGCGGAGTTGTGGTGCTTGGCGACCAGGTCGATCGTGGTGTGCAGCTCGGCCAGTCCGTCGGCAGACCACTCCTCGGCCTGGGTGATGATCAGCGCGCGGTGCGCCGCGGTCAGCGCCGCGATCAGCAGACAGCCCAACGACGGCGAGTTATCGATGAGCACCAGGTCGTAGTCCTTGACGGTCGGCGCAAGCGCCTCGGCGACGACCCGTTCGCGGCCAAACCGCATCGCGTCGATCAAGTCCACACATTCCGTGAGCCGGGACGTGCTGGGGGTCGGTGCCAGCTCCACCCCCTCCCAGATCGTCGACACGACGGTTTCGGTCAGTCCGACGTTCGCGCCTGGGGCGATCGCGTCGGCCACACCGGCCGCGTCCTCAGCGAGGTCGTCGGTGGAAAGGGCGGATGTGGCGTTGCCCTGCGGGTCCAGGTCGATCACGAGCACGCGCGAGCCGAGTCGTGCCGCCGCGCGCGCCAGGTTCACGGTAGAGGTCGTTTTCCCGACCCCACCTTTCTGATTGCATGTGGCTACGACCAGTGGTTGGCCGGGCTGGATCTCGATATCGCTCAT